>NZ_JACJON010000076.1 GCF_014695585.1 Microcoleus sp. FACHB-831
ACCTACAACATCGTTGCAGCACACGGCTACTTCGGTCGCTTGATATTCCAATACGCTTCTTTCAACAACAGCCGTTCCTTGCACTTCTTCTTGGGTGCATGGCCAGTAATCGGTATCTGGTTTACTTCATTGGGCATCAGCACGATGGCGTTTAACCTCAACGGCTTCAACTTCAACCAGTCTGTCATCGACAGCACCGGTCGCGTCATCAACACTTGGGCTGACGTAATCAACCGCGCTAACTTGGGTATGGAAGTAATGCACGAGCGCAACGCTCACAACTTCCCTCTCGACTTGGCTGCTGGCGAGGCAACTCCAGTTGCTCTTCAAGCTCCAGTCATCAATGGTTAATCTCTTAGAGACCCAATAAATGGCCGTCTCTAAAAGATAAAAAAAGCGCTCCTACGGGGGCGCTTTTTTATTTTGTGGTCTATAATATTATTTAATTGTATAAAAATTGTTTTTGGTTATAGCAGGTTTAATTTGGATGCACTTCAACGAATTAGGGGATATGGTAAAGTATCTTAAATACCTATCAGGGTTTGAATTCTTGGGGTGTGCGTGGGTGTGTAACAATCCCTATGAGGGATTGAAATAGGATAGTGATGAAGTTATACACGCTGGGAGAAGGACAACGGTTTACACACGACCATTAGCTCGTTTAATTGAGCAATTGCAAAAATTGCCGGGAGTTGGCCCTAAAACTGCCCAAAGACTGGCGTTGCATATTTTAAAGCGATCGCCCGAAGAAGTAGAAGCACTAGCGCAAGCCTTAGTTGAAGCGAAAAAGCAAGTCGGCGTATGTCAGGTATGCTTTCACCTTGCAGCCGAGCCTGTCTGCGAAATCTGTCGCTCTCCCAATCGCGACAACAGCATGATTTGCGTCGTGGCTGACTCCCGCGATGTCATAGCGCTGGAAAAAACACGCGAATATAGTGGCAAGTATCACGTACTGGGAGGAGTGATTTCGCCGATGGATGGCATTGGCCCAGATCAGCTCCATATCCAACAGTTAGTAAGGCGCGTCAGCAAGCCGGATATTAAAGAAGCGATCATCGCCATCAGCCCCAGCGTTGAAGGCGAAACTACAACACTCTATGTGGGACAGCTGATCAAACCTTTTACCCGCGTAACTCGCATCGCTTTTGGTTTACCTATGGGCGGCGATTTGGAATATGCCGATGAAGTTACATTAGCGCGAGCCTTAGAAGGACGCCGAGAGTTAGATTAGCCGCTAAATAGCGTCTTAGCAGTCCTTTATATCTGTCGAAGCTAAAAACTTATTGGTGGTAAGGTGGGCACTACCTGCCCACCTTAATAGCAGCCTCGCACAATTATTAACAAAGTACCATCAGTTATTTCAACAGGTTTCTACTTTAACTTCTGCTTGATGAAAGCTAAAATTTGAGCCACCTGTTGCTTTAATTTGTCAATTTCCCCTGGCATTGCCCCCACTTGAGCTAACTGTTTCTTCAAGCCATCAATTTCAGCCTGCATCTTGGCAATCTTCTCATTGAATTCCTGCATTTCTGCTGGTGCGGCGGCTGGTGCGGCGGCTGGTGCGGCGGCTGGTGCGGCGGCTGGTGCGGCGACAGGTGCAGGCGCTGCTACCAGTGGTGGCATAAGTTTCCTTTTAGCCATTGCTGATTTGATGGCTGCAATCAGCTGCTTCTGGTCGAATGGCTTTGAGACAAATTCAAAATATTTAAACGGTTCTGGAATTTTCTCCGTAACCTCTTCTTTGCGACCTGACATCAAAACTAGAGGAATTTTCCTGATCTCAGCGTGATTTTCAATCTCCTGAAAAACTTCCCAACCACTCTTTTTAGGCAGCAGAAAATCTAGCATGATCAGGTTTGGATGTTCCTGGTGGATCAGATTCATTCCTTCTTGACCATCTTGTGCTTCCAATACTTCAAAGTTACCCTGCGGTAACATATCTCGTACTGTCCTCCTGATGACTCTGCTGTCATCAATAACCAGGATTTTGTGACTTGCCACTATTGACTCCTTCGGTAGTGATTTTTAGAAAAACTACTATTTTGTTAAACGACTGCTGCATGGGTTCAGATTAAGAACAAAAGCGACTGGCAGAAAAACTGGCTCTAGCGTTCATACACTATTGATAATTAACAACGTGTAGCAAAAGCGTATCTACATACTCTCCTATGATGTTCTATACCAGAAGACGATAAACCAGGTTTCTGCCACAATACAGAATCATTAGCCTGCGAGCAGGCTGCCACAATTTTTCGCTTGACATTCTCAACCGTCTGCATCGCTGACATAAATCTGAACCGCAAGCTGCGATTTGTGCATGATTCTAGATTAATCCGCTCTGGCCTTAATGGACAAAATGCTTCGTCAGAAGAAGATTGCCGATCAAATGCTTTAAGATTTGTATCATATTAAGTCTCACTATCGCGCTAAGGTCGCGATCGCGCTTATGGATGGGCCTTTCACAACCGGGTCATATGCTTCTCCCCTGCGGTCAGAAGTTGAGGCGCTGCCGCAGTGGTTGCGCCGCCCCATCGGGAAAGCTAGCGACATATCGACTGTACAGCGAATTATCAAACAACGTCAAATACACACAATTTGTGAAGAAGGTCGGTGTCCCAACCGTAGCGAATGCTATTCCCAGAAGACAGCAACTTTTTTGCTAATGGGGCCAGTATGCACCCGTGCCTGTGCTTTTTGTCAAGTAGATAAAGGCCACGCACCGTTGCCTCTAGACTCTGAAGAACCGCGTCATGTGGCGGAGTCCGTGCATCTGTTGGGGTTGCGCTATGTGGTGCTGACTTCTGTAGCGAGAGATGATTTGCCAGATGGGGGAGCAAGCTGGTTTGCAGCGACTATGGAGGCGGTGCGACAGATGAATCCACAGACTCAAATTGAAGTATTGACGCCAGATTTTTGGGGTGGTGTGGATGCGGTGAACAAACAGCGCGATCGCATTGCTACCGTAGTAAATGCTAAACCAGCTTGTTACAACCACAATGTTGAGACGGTGCAGCGGTTGCAAGGTCGCGTGCGTCGGGGAGCGCAATACGAGCGATCGCTCGATGTCCTCCGCATTGTCAAACAGCTAGATTCAACAATTGCCACAAAATCCGGGTTGATGCTAGGACACGGAGAAACAGAAGCAGAAGTCATTGCGACAATGGCGGATTTGCGGAATGCTCTATGCGATCGCCTCACCCTCGGTCAGTATATGCGCCCGTCGCTAGAACACCTAAGCGTACAAAAATACTGGACGCCCGAAGAATTTGACCGATTGGGAGCGATCGCGCGGGACATGGGCTTCGCTCACGTCCGTTCTGGCCCTCTAGTACGCAGTTCCTACCATGCGGGTGAGAGTGAATAGGCATCAAACCCATCTAGTCATTTGAGTCAATAGGCAATTCGGTAGATTGATTCATCATCTAAACGGTACAGCACTCAAAATTCCTCATAAAGATTGAACTAATATAAATCTTTCTATCGGGTCGTGCTAAGGGGGATCGCTATTTGGTATTTCTTAGAAAGTCAACAAAATTAGGAGTAATAGCCTTATGAGTGCTGCTCAAGCCAAAAAACCGACTGGTTCTGTGCCCAAAACGAGTAACCCGCCTTATCCCTTCCGCACGATCGTTTTACTCATCCTGTTAGCTGGTAACTTCCTGGTTGCAGGGATCTATTTCCACCTGATCAATCCCTAGTTCAGGTAAAAGGCGTCTTAAAGGCAAAAGGCAAAAGAAATAGAGAAGATAAAGCTTCTCTTAATTTTGCCTTTAGCTCGGATGCGCGATCGCGGCTGACACTGAAAGCTTTTTACTTTTGCCCTATCTACATGGTTCCCTTGAACAAGCCTTGGGGACGGACGAGCAGCATTAAGACCATGATTAACAGGGCGACACCCTGTTTGTATTCTGGCTTCAGCAGGATAACGCTCACTTCTTGGGCTACACCAATGACCATAGCACCCGCGATCGCGCCGTAAGGGTTGCCAATTCCGCCGAGAATGACGGAAGCAAACATCGGCAAAATTAAAAACCAACCCATGTTAGGGCGCACCGCCGCGATCAGCCCGTACATGGCTCCCCCCAATGCAGTAAGAGTCCCAGCGATCGTCCACGTCCAAAGCACCACCCGCTCAACTTTGATGCCTGAAACGCGAGCAAGGTCAAGATCGTCCGCTACAGCCCGCATTGCCTTGCCGATTTTGGTGTTCTGCAATAGGAAGTGCAGCCCCAAAACAGCCAGAACCGTCAACCCCATAACAATCAACCGATAGTAAGCAACTTTGATTCCCAGGATGTCGATGGCTGGGGCAATCGGTAAGTTATAGGACTGGTTGTTACCCCCCCAAATGAGGATGATGCCATTGCGGAGAAATAAGGCTAGTCCAATAGAGATGATTGTCAGCGTAGTAGAGCTAGCGCGGCGATCGCGCATTTGTTTCCAAATCAGCGCTTCGCACAGCAGCATGGCTCCCACTGTTGCCACAACTGCGATAATCATCGAGAGCCAGATATTCACTCCACTTATATTGGCTGCCCACGTGATATATGCTCCCAGCGTCATAAAGTCGCCGTGAGCAAAGTTGGACAACCGCAAAATGCCATAAGTCAGCGTCAGCCCGATTGCTGCCAAGGCAATAATACTGCCTACGGCAATGCCATTGACAATGTATTGAACAGTTTGTAGATCCATTTCCTTGACTCTCTAGTTGACTGGAGACTTGATTTTAGTAATTGAAACAATCATCTTGGTTTTTGTCATTACACTACAACTAAAAATTACCCAGATGGATTGTGTTGGTGGCTCCAGATAGGATAAATCAAACTTAGGGGCAGGTTTTCGCCGTTCCTGGTTATCCAGCCGTCTGGCGGTAAGATAATCTCAAGTTCAGGCTCGCTCACCCCCGTCAGGGGAAAAATTAAAGATGCAGAAGTTGGGCAAAAAATTATCTCTCGCGTTTGCTGCTGGAGCTTTGGGAGGATTGGTTAATAGTCTTGCCGTCTGGCTCTTTGGCGTTTTGGGTATAACTGCTGCGTTGGGTGTGAAGATTGCACCCGATTTTACCCCAGCTTGGCTTTATCCTCGCATCGTCTGGGGCGGTTTATGGGGATTTTTATTTCTCATATCTTTTCTGAGGTACGGCTATTTGTGGCGAGGAATTTTGTATAGCCTTGCCCCTACACTGGCGCAATTGTTGATTGTATTTCCCGTTAAAGCTAATCAAGGCTTGATGGGGTTAAAGCTGGGAGTTTTGACGCCTTTTTTAGTCTTATTTTTTAATGCAATCTGGGGAATTACTACAAGTTTGTGGTTAAAGTTTATTGAGGAAAAACGGTATCCAGCCAACAGCGATTAAACAAGCGATATTTTTGGGAAATCAAAGCGATCGCCTATCCTAGTTATCCGTTTGCTCCGATACTTTTTATAGCTTTGCTCCGGTGATAAATTTTCGACCTTGTTGCACCGCTGCGGCGACAGAATTAAAGCTGCCGCGATAGCGAAGCGCTGCTGCGAAGCGCAGATCGCCCATTTTTTCCCCAACAGGACTAAAAGCCTGGAAGCGGTAGCTGCTAATGTCACTAAAGATTATCAGCAGCCAACCCTCGAAGGTTTCTAAATAGTGGAGTGTTTCCCTATTCATGGCGTGCGTCTAGCTAGCGAGTAGCGCGATCGCGCCTATTAACTAAACTTTTTCTTTGCTTGTTCGTAAAGCTCTACACTAATCCTCATTTGCCCAGCGTCTCGCGCAAACTGTTCAATTTTCTTTCTAGCTGCGGGACGGACAAAAAAAGGAATCTCTTTCAGTTTGGCTTCCGCTTCCGGCGTCCATTGCACCGCATCTGGTTGGTTAGGATTACTCACAGAATTTGTCTCTCAAAATAACAGTGGATCGAGTCGCTAGCGGTAGGGATGGGGCGATCTGAACCACAATATTACCCTCCAACGACTCGTTTTTGACTTTATATCGTTTCTCCGGGTCTATCTCACTATGCCAGGAATATCCACCAGTTGCTAGCAGCAGGGTTTCTGGAAGCTGCTGCTTTTGGCAAAAATATTAACTTTTGTAAATAAGCTTGACTCTCCAGTGTACTGGAGTTTTTAGTCTGGGATTATCAAGAACCCCTCAAGGGAGTTACAAGGAGAAAAATATGACACTACAACTAAAAGTTCCTAGCATGGCGTGTTCGGCTTGTGCAGCCACGATTACCAAAGCAGTGACGGCGATAGATCCAGGCGCGGTGGTAGACGCTGACACCAAAACGAAAATCGTGAAGGTGGAAACGCAACAGGGGGAGACAGCAGTAAGGGAAGCGATCGCCAGCGCTGGATATCCAGTTGCGTAGATAGAGGAGTGGGGAGTTGGGGATAGCGATCGCAGCAGTACCGACATCAACCCCATCTTCCAAACTCCAGCTAGCGCCAAAAACTAGAAGGATGTGAAGTTAATTATGAACATCAAAAGCAAAGTTTGGAGCAATATTATCGGGTTGGGGTTGTTGTTGGGAATCGCAACAGACGCAACAGCTACCGAACTGCCACCCAGCCATACAAATCAATTTCAACAAATTGAGCAACCCGTAAGCCTAAAAGTAGGCGTCACGTTAGCAGGTTTAGGGCTAATTGGTTTAGAACTATGGTGGTTTCTGCTAAGTAAAACCGCCGCTAAAAAAGCAGAGTCTCGCGAGGGAATTCAGGAAATGAAAATTACAGTCAACGGTGGTTATGAACCCAATCGAGTTGTGGTTCAAGCAGGTCAACCTGTACGCCTCAACTTTTTCCGCCAAGATCCCAGCAGTTGTTTAGAAAAAGTATTGTTCCCTGATTTTCGTATTGCTGCCGACTTGCCCCTAAATCAAGATATATCCGTAGAATTCACGCCAGAGAAACCAGGCGAATATCAATTTAACTGCGGCATGAATATGGTTCGAGGTGTAGTCGAAGTACAGGCGGATGTTCCGTCGTAGGTTGATGCTGAATTGCTTGATGCTAGCGATTATATCAATTCAGTGTAATCGCTGCGCTTATAACAAATCGTCACCCCTTATTAGTTATTAACTTGTTTATTAAGAGCATTAATAACTAATTGCAAAGGAGAAAGAAAACATGGAAACCAACTATCTACGATTAAAAGGCATGAGCTGTGCTGCTTGTGCTTCCAACATTGAACAAGCTATCCAATCTGTTTCTGGAGTTCTTGAGTGCAACGTTAACTTTGGCATGGAACAGGCTACTGTTAAATATAATCCCCAGCAAACAACTTTAGATGAAATAAGCGGTGCTGTAGCTGATGCTGGTTATACAGCAGAACCGCTTAAAGATTTCGGAACTGGAGAAGATGATAGCGAGCAAGCACCCCGGCGCCAAGAACAGCAAGATTTGACGCGCAAAGTCGCATTTAGTACAGCCATTAGTCTTGTATTAGTCATCGGTTCGCTGCCAGCAATGACGGGGCTGCACATACCTTTAATTCCCATATGGCTGCATAATAATTGGGTGCAGTTGGTGCTAACAACGCCAGTGCTATTTTGGTGCGGTAAATCCTTTTTTACAGGGGCATGGAAAGCGCTAAAGCGTCACGCGGCAGATATGAACGCGCTGATTGCGCTGGGTACGGGGGCAGCTTATTTGTATTCGCTAGTTGCTACTGTTTTGCCTGGATTATTTGTGCGAACGCAAGGCCATTCTTTACAACCAGCGGTATATTACGAAACAGCTGCGGTTGTGATTACCTTGATTTTGCTGGGGCGGCTTTTAGAAAATCGCGCTAAGGGGCAAACGTCAGCAGCAATTCGTAAATTGATGGGGCTACAAGCCAAAACTGCAAGGGTAATTCGTGGCGTACAAGAAATTGATGTGCCGATTGCAGAAGTTGTAGTTGGTGATGTTATTTTGGTGCGTCCGGGTGAAAAAATTCCCGTTGATGGTGAGGTAATAGAAGGCGCTTCCAGTGTAGATGAAGCAATGGTTACTGGCGAAAGTTTGCCCTCTAAGAAACAGCCAGGGGATGAAGTAATTGGGGCAACAATTAATAAGACTGGCAGCTTTAAATTTAGAGCATTACGAGTAGGACGCGATACAGTTTTGGCGCAAATTGTCAATCTGGTTCAACAAGCTCAAAGTGCTAAAGCCCCTATCCAGAAATTAGCAGATCGGGTTACGGCGTGGTTTGTGCCTGTTGTAATAGCGATCGCGATCGCTACCTTCGTAATCTGGTTTGATATTATGGGCAACCCAACAATGGCTTTAATCGCAACAGTTGGCGTGCTGATTATTGCTTGTCCTTGTGCGTTGGGTTTAGCTACTCCCACCTCAGTTATGGTGGGAACAGGTAAAGGTGCAGAAAACGGCATCCTTATTAAAGGTGCAGATACTCTTGAACTAGCTCAGAAAATCCAGACTATCGTATTAGATAAAACTGGTACGCTGACTCAAGGTAAGCCGACTGTAACTGACTTTGTTACTTTACGCGGAACGGCTAATGGTAATGAGCTAAAACTTCTAAGTTTAGCCGCATCAGTTGAGCGTAATTCCGAACATCCTTTAGCTGAAGCTGTCGTTAAATATGCTCAATCTCAACAAGTAGAACTGACAACAGCTAAAAACTTTGAAGCGATCGCGGGTAGCGGCGTTCAAGGTATAGTTTTAGACAGACTTGTACAAATCGGAACCCAGCAGTGGATGGATGAGTTAAAGATTGATACTCTATCCTTACAAGGGCAAAAAGTTGCATGGGAAGGTGCTGGTAAAACGGCGATATGGATTGCTGTCGATGGAGAAATTCATGGTTTGATGGGTATTGCTGATGCTCTTAAACCTTCTTCAGCCGAAGCCGTAAAAGCACTTAAAAAATTAGGCTTGCAGGTGGTTATGCTAACAGGAGATAATCGCGAAACAGCAGAAGCGATCGCGCAGGAAGTTGGGATCGCAAAAGTCTTTGCAGAAGTACGTCCCGACCAAAAAGCAGCAATTATCAAATCTCTCCAGTTAGGTGAGAAGAATAAAAATTCAAAAGCGATTGTGGCAATGGTTGGAGATGGTATTAACGACGCGCCAGCACTTGCACAAGCTGATGTAGGGATAGCAATAGGAACTGGAACGGATGTAGCGATCGCAGCTAGCGACATCACTTTAATTTCTGGAGATTTGCTAGGAATTGTCACGGCTATTCAACTAAGCCGCGCCACTATGCAGAATATTCGCCAAAATCTGTTTTTTGCCTTTATCTACAATGTGGCTGGTATTCCCATTGCAGCTGGAATTCTCTACCCTATATTTGGTTTGTTACTCGACCCCGCGATCGCAGGTGCGGCGATGGCACTTTCTTCGATTTCTGTCGTCACAAATGCTCTGCGTTTGCGTAATTTTCGCCCTTCATTCAACAGGTTGTAAGGTGGGGAATGACCGCCAACGCAACTCAATTAAAGTAAGGTGGGCATTGCCCACCCTACTGCTAACAAATAACAACTACCAATCAAAGAACATGAATCGTTTTCTTACTTGTATTGCTATAAGCGCCACCTTGGTTCTAAGTCAATCTTGCTCATCATTTAAATCAGAACAGACAGCGGAAGCTAATTCTGACCCTCATACTGGACATTCGATGCCTGGAATGAAACCAACAGCGGAAGAGCATAATCACTCTCATGGTGGGCATTCAATGCATGACATGAAATCGGGAGAAACGACTGCTGTAAGTGAAGCTAAACTTGCTGTAAAAAATGATATCAAACCGCAGCGTCCTACTCTTTTGGGTATCAATATTCAGGATAAGAATGGAAAAGCGATCGCTAAGTTTGACACTTTCCAAGAAAAACTCATGCACCTAATTGTTGTTAGCGACGATCTCCAGTTTTTCGACCACATCCATCCCACCTACAAGCAGAACGGACGCTTTGAAGTAGACGCTACTTTTCCTAAACCTGGTAGTTATACCCTTTTCAGCGATTACAAACCATCTGGGCAAAAAGAACAAGTTTCCGCGCTGAAAACTCAGGTTCCTGGTAAAACTAATTCATCAGCCGCGACAGCCGATCTGAATCGTAGCAAGACTTTCGGAGACACAAAAGTAAATCTGACATTATCCAGGCCTACAATTAAAGCAGGCGAAGAAGTCATGCTGATGTTTGATTTACGAGACGCTTCTAAGAATCAACCCCTTACAGACTTGCAGCCATATTTGGGAGAAAAAGGGCATTTAGTTATTTTGCGACAGACACCAACATTGACAGCAACAGATTATATTCATGCCCATGCGATGGCGGATGCCCATAGTGGAATGGTGCATTTTATGACACAGTTCCCTCAACCGGGCAAATATAAACTTTGGGGTCAATTTAATCGCAATGGGAAGATTGTTACCGCTGATTTCTGGGTGAATGTTGTCTAGATTTTTTTAGAAATCTCATACAACAAGAAAGATAAAACCCGCGATCGCTCCTAATTTTATCGCGGGTTTTGTTTGTAGTAAGTTTCGCCTCTGCGCCAGGATAATCCCTAACCCTCTTCACCCCAAACTCGTAACTGTAAATAAACCAGCAACAGCGCCACAGCTAATAGAACTGTGGCTGCTGCTGCTGCATAACCAAAATCAAATTGGGCAAATGCTTGGTCGTAAATATAATAAACCAGCAAGTTAGTTGAGTTTAATGGCCCGCCGCCAGTAATAACATAAACTTGCTCGAAACTCCGCAGCGTAAAAATAGCTGTAGTCACGGTGGCAAACACCAAAGTAGGTTGCAATCCTGGCAGGGTAATATACCAGAATTGCTGCCAGAAATTAGCCCCATCTAACTCCGCTGCTTCATAACGATTTTGTGGTATCGCTTGCAGTCCAGCTAAAAATACCACTAAGTTGAAACCCAACTGTTTCCAAATACTTAATAAAATTAAAACTGGCATCGCCCAAGTAGTATCTCCCAGCCAAGAAATTGGTTGAATTCCGATAAAATTTATAACGGCATTAACTGGCCCTTCTGTTTGAAATAGCCAGCGGAATCCTAATCCCGCTGCGACCAAACTGACGATAGAGGGAATAAAATAGGCTGTTCGCAAAAATCCTCGCAGGGCAATAGATTGATTTAATAAAACTGCCAGCCCCAAAGGAATAACCAAACTGGGAAGAATTGTGGCGACGGTGAAATAAACTGTATTACCGATAACTTGCCAGAAGTCGGGGGTGAGGACTAAGCGCAAATAGTTTTTTAAGCCTATCCATCGGATACCCTCCAAGGTAAAGCTACCAGCAGTGAAGCTGAGGTAAAAAAGATAGGCAATCGGCCAGAGGAGAAACAGACCGAGTAATATAAGTGCTGGTGCTAGAAAGATCCAAGCTGCGATCGCATCATTATCAAGCAGCTGGCTACGAGATAAGCGAGAGGTTTTCATGGAAAGGCGGGATTCCAGTTGAATTGCGGCGTCAACCTATTTTACTGCTCTTGTACTGCTAAAATCCTGTTATCTCCTAGCTCCTACCTCCATGAGCAACACTCTCCTAAACTTTCGCCAGCTCCGAATTTCTAGAAAATTAATTGTATCCAGTTTATTTATAGGGCTGGTTGGTGGACTCATACCTTCTGTAAATGCCCAGCCAACAACACAATTAGCTCAAGTTGGTGCTTTTCAGAATCAAGCAAATAAGGCGCGAGAAGCTGAAGGCAGAAACTACACGGGTGCTATGGCTCGCGCCCAACAAGCTTATTTCCTTGAACAAAACAAATTTGCCACAACCATCGAACAGCTGGGCGTAGGTATTCAGCCAGATACAGCAAATTATCGCTTGCGGATTTTACCCCAAGGCAACGGTACTCAGCGCGTGATGATGACTGCTACAGCCAAACGTCCTGGAATCAGAAGCTATACAAGTGCATTGTTTGTAGTCAAAGATAAAGGTGAAAATATGACCTTTGCTGGTGTGTGCGGAACTGCACAACCCTCATCCACGCCTCCTAAAATGCCAGCAGCTCCCAAAAATGGCTCGACGCGAATTCAATGTCCCTCTGGTTCCGTTCCACTATAAAGTTGTGGTTTAAATGCGAAGAAAATAATACTTAAAGCCAAAATCATTAATTCATATTGATGTTAAGGGTGCAGTGCTTTTGAAGCCATAATTTTTTTATGGAGCTAGGAAACTTGGAAGTGCAAGTTGCAGATATATTTGAAGATTTGCCAGTTATAGAAACTGACCGCTTGCTACTGCGAAAAATGCAGATGGGGGATGCTTCTGATGTTTTTGAGTATGCTTCAGACCCAAAAGTTCTTCACTACGCAATTTGGCCAGCTCATAAGTCAATTGAAGACAGCAAGCTTTTCATTAACTCGGTGATGGATAAGCTACGAAAATATCAAGTTCTTCGCTGGGGTATTGTTCACAAAGCAGATATGAAGTTAATCGGGACAGTTGCTTTGTTTAACTGGATTCGCAAGCATGGGTGGGCAGAGATTGGTTATGCACTGTCGAGCAAGTATTGGGGTTGCGGATATATGACAGAAGCAGTGGTAGCAGCGATCGCATTTGGCTTTGACACTATGAAACTAAATCGCATTCATGGTAAATGCAAAGTTTCAAATCTCGCTTCGGCGCGGGTGATGGAGAAAGCCGGGATGAAGTTTGATGGACTTTTACGGCAACATAAATTTGAAAAGGGTCTGTATCACGACCTAAAAGTTTATTCTATTCTTAAGTCAGAATTATCTTTGTAAACTACTTAACTTGGAGCGATCGCTCTAACTATTTATTGCAAAACCAAATGTCATGACACAATTATCTGCACCACCTAATTCTACTCCCAGTCTAATTTCTCCATTTGTTAATGTAGATCGCGCTAATTCGGACGCGCCTTTGAAGTTAGGAATTTTAGCTTCTGGAAGCGGCAGTAATTTTGAAGCCGTCGCACAGGCGATAAACGATGGAAATCTCAACGCCCAAATTCAAGTCTTAATTTACAACAATCCGGGTATTAAGGCGGCTGCACGCGCTGAAAAATGGGGCGTCCCATCTGTTCTTCTCAATCACAGAAACTTCCAGAGTAGAGAAGACTTAGATCGACAAATTGTGCAAACTTTGCAGCAATATGAGGTCGATTGGGTAATCATGGCAGGCTGGATGCGAGTTGTTACTCAGGTTTTAGTTGATGCCTTCCCCAACCAAATTATTAATATTCACCCCAGCTTACTGCCTAGTTTCCCCGGTATTCGTGCAGTCGAACAAGCGATCGCGGCTGGAGTTAAAATAGCTGGTTGCACTGTTCATTTAGTATGCTTGGAAGTTGACAGCGGCCCAATTTTAATGCAAGCAGCTGTACCCGTTTTGCCTGATGATACAGCTGAGAGTTTGCACGCGAAAATTCAAGTTCAAGAACACATAATTTTACCCAGAGCGATCGCTCTGGCAGCGGCTCGAACTCAAATTTCTAGTTAATATGGTTTAACCAGTTCCTCAAAGGTTCGGTAGTAGCCATATTTGGCAGCAGCAATCAGCTCGCGATCGCCTTTAGTGTCACCGTAAGCGTACAAGCAATACCCGCTCAAATCCCCCAAAAACCCTTTGAGGCGCTCTACTTTTTCTGGCCCATAGCAATTCTTGCCTAGAAGCCGCCCCGTCACAACACCATCTTCAATTTCTAGTTGCGTCGCCAGTACCTTGGTAAAGCCCATCGTCTGCGCCCAAGGTATTAAATAAGCCTCTAAAGAAGCGCTGATCAATATCAACTGATGTCCTTGTTTTTGATGCCATCGCAGACGCTCTACCGCTTCAGGGCGCAGCAGCAGCGGTATATTTTCTCGTGCAAAACTTTGTGCTACCTCGTTGAGTTTTTCCTCGGTCCAGCCGCGTAACAAGTAAGTTATTAAAGTTTGCTTTGCCTGCCAATTCGGTATCTTGCCCAAAGCAAACCTCATCAGCATCGGACTCAACACTACCATTGCCCGCCGCAGTTGGAATTCCCCTACAGCTCTAGCTAGGAAAGGTAAAAAAGAATCTCTTCGGGTGAGAGTTCCATCAAAATCAAAAGCTGCTACGACTGGTTGTGCTGATTGTCGCAAAGTTTTGCTCATAGCTTTTTTGCTTTCTAATACTTTATGGAGCAGTGCTTCTTCGATAAACCTGTAAAGTATAGTCTTCCATCCTAGAACGGATACCCTTGCCAGTGTTATCCCATTTCCCTCCTACCCTAGTTAGTACCTTTTCTAAGGTATTAGGGTTAATAATCATCACTGTTATCTTCTCTTTTTCGGGTATCGAAGGGAATAGCGAAGACTCTGTATAGTTGGGGAGCATAACAGTAGCTCCTGTCTTTTTGGCTGCATAGTAGGCCGAGTAATCAGACAACACCCAATCATCTTTTGTGATGTTATTTTCTACAAGAGCTTCAACCGCTGGATAATCTATACTTTCCCCCCTAGACGCTGCCGCAGCCAAGCGTCTAGGCAAACCCATCAAACAGACAAGCACTAGAGCTACTACGATTAGCCAGTGCAGACCATTTTTTCTGTTAAACTTCCATTCATCAAAAGTTGCAAAGATACAAATCAGGAGGGGAATCAACGCCATCCATACATAGTAAATGGGATATTTCCCTAAAAAGAAAACGCCTATGGGAACGCAGAAACTTGTTGCTAGCCCAAAGGAAAGTGGCGATCTAAATTTTAATTTACCTTTTCGATATTGATAAATAGCTATCCCAATTGCTAAAGCGAGTAATATGGGAAAACTGTATTCGCGAAAGAATACTAATAATACATCTTTATATTCAGCTATGTGTTTAGTTTTCTTCAATACAATCGCTTGTCCCAATTTACCCGTAACTGAATGATGCGCTCCCATCGTCGAGATAATAAAGCCCTTCAAGGCGCCATTTGTGAAATAGAGAGTCAACATAAAGATGACTCCCATAATTGCACCAATGGCTAGAGAAATGCATTCTCTTACAAATGAACGTCTTAGGTAAAATAGCAGCAGGCTACAAAATATGACTGAAAATGCTGCCAGATGCAGTCCTGCCATTGGCAAAAAGATGGCAATACAGGCTAGGAGAGTGCAGCGTAGCCAAGGGTGTGTCACTGAAAAGGCAAGTAGGGCAGCTGCACAAACAAGAATGGTAGTGCTATCGTAACGTCCAGTGCGATAACTGAAGAAAACAGCGTCTGATAAGAGTAATATACCTATCAATCCCACTCGCCTAATCGACGAAGTGACTAAATTGAGTCTGATTACAGCTAACCAAATTGCTATCGCTGAAATAATAGTCAGAACATAGTTGAGCGAGCGTGCGGCGAGAACGCTAAATCCAAACAAGTGCATCCAGGCTGCAAGCAAGATGGAATAAAGCGGTGCGTTTCCTGCCCAAAATTCATCTTTGGTTTGAAATTCCCATGCTGTGGATGTGAACCCGTTGCCAAAGTACAAATTAGCTGCTGGATCGGTGAACATCACCTCATCATGAGCCACAATGGGATATACCAAATAGGTATTAATATTAAATAACAAGAAAACAACGAAAATTGCAATTAAAAATAATGCTTCCCAGCCATAATCTTTAATTAAACCAAAGCCGTTGAAAAAGGCTCTTTTTTCCTGGTGCGATATTTGTGGTTGGCTCATATCCTCAGTTTCTAACTTATTAAGTATTTTTTTATTGCTTAGGCAATAATTTTATTCTGTTTAAGCAATAAAATAATAAATATTGCTATCACCCAAGACAGAACGGTAAATAGGAGCGGTATATCTGTTAATAAAACTTCTTCCGGGCGCTCGCTCTGGCCTCCTTGTTCAAGTTTTGTGTCGCTTTTACGGGAAATTTCTTGTGGATCGCTGAGTAATTGATAGCGAAAGATGCCATACAAGACAAACGGCAAGGTAAGTAGCATCCAAGGTGTTGATGCTCCCTGCACTTGTGGGCCAGAACTCCAAAGAGCATAGCTCATGACGGCTCCTGTCGTCACTACGCTCTCCATACGAGTGAGGAGGGGCATAGAGTAACGTTTGAGTACAGAACGAGGTTTGCCACCGCGAATTTGAAACAGCCGCAGTTCAGCTTTGCGCTTTTCTACACCTAGAAATAATGCCAGCAGGGCGGTACACAGGACAAACCAGGGGGAGAGGCGAATGTTAGTTGCGGCAGCGCCTGCATAGGCTCTAAGTACAAATCCAGCGGCGATCGCAATAATGTCTAAAATTACTGTCCGCTTCAGACGCAGGTTGTAGGCAATTTGCAGCAGTGCATAGCCCGTTAGGGTGGCTCCCAAAGCCATACTTCTTAACCAGCCAATGGTTATAGCGCCTCCCAACAGTACCACTGCCATGCCAATGGCTACCGGAATACTAACCTTTCCCGCAGCAATCGGGCGCTGGCACTTGATGGGATGGCGACGGTCAGATTCAGCGTCGGCAATGTCATTAAGTAAGTAGAAACCACTAGAAGCGCAACAAAACAACGCAAATGCTAGCAAGCAGCCTAGCAAAGACTGCATCTCGATACTAAAACCAAATAATGGTGCTGCAAAGACAACCAGGTTTTTCGTCCACTGTTTAGGTCTTAGAGCTGCTAGGTAAGGAGAACCCACTTTGTTTACCTGTTCCTATTTTCCTGGATGTAATGGTAGCTTTTCAGTTTTAACTTAAGTTTTACCAAATTGCTAATTTATTTTCTCAAATTTATAAAATTAAGTGTATTTCCGGATACACCTATCTGGGCAAAACGCCACAAACGTCACCTTCAACCCTAGCAAAGCTGTTCGTAATGCTCAACCTTCTGCTCTATCCCCTGAGATATTAGTATAAACCGTCCCCTGCATACTGCTTGTATCTAGCAATTTTTTAGACTGATTTCTTGCCAATTAATTATCATAAGGCAACTAGCTTAAGAATATCCTTAGTAGGATTTTATGTATGCTCACTAATAAAGCTATCTATGCGGCTCGTCTTTATGTAATTTTTAAATATATATAGTCAAACTTTTACCTATTTTTTACAATAGCTTTTCCTTACTCTATTTAATTACCAAAACTTTTTTGCATAAAATTTAGTTGATATTTACCCTAAATCGTTATATTGAAAACTTATTTAAGTAACTTTATTTTTAAGCAAATCCCCCGACAGCAGCTATATTACTATTACAACGACAGGATAATACGCAACAGGGCACTTTGGGCCTGCGCCCACCTCACTAAAATTGCCACGAGAAATCTAGAACAGCCCTCGTCCCTCTCAAAGTGCTGCCCGCATTTTGGGTAATGATGAATTTACGAACGCCGGGGCGATCGCATCTGTTCCACTAAGGCTGCTTCACAACGTCCGCCCAGATTCGTTTAAACTATCAGCTCATCATGTTGCAGAACACTTAACTCAGACAACTCAGATCCGAAACCAGTTTCACCGCTAATCTTATCGAGGGCAGCAGCGCGATCGCCGCTTGTTTGAGCAATCTCTAAAACTTGCCGATATAACTGCCGTGCCTTGTTATTCTGGCCGATATTTTCGTAAACTTGGCCCATATTGAACAAAGTGCGCCATTCACCATTTGTATTGCCAATCTCAGTGTTAATGGCTAAGGCTTGCTCTAAAAATTCCAAGGCGACATCGTTCAGGTTTAACCGTGAATAAACCATACCAATGTTATTGAGCGATCGCCCAATGGCTGAAGAGTCGCCAATTTCTTTGTAAATCGCCAATGCTTTTTGGAATTTCTCCAAGGCTGCTGTATACCCCTCTTCCTCGAACTCACCCATAGCTTCTCGGTGCAGCCGTTCCGCCTCAACTTTGCGCTCCAAGGGAGAACGGCGATTGAGGGCATTTCTTTCTGGTGTCTGTGCCAGTGCCGGGGAGAGTCCCAGCGGTGTACCTGGCATCTGAGCGTACACAGAGAGGGCCAAAGCTGTAGCGATCGCAGTAGAGCGGTTCAAACGAAGGCGCATTATGACTGACCTTTAGGCTAGCTATCTAGTATATTGTCTTTAAAAAGTCCTAGAAAGTGCCAAGTAGCGATCGCACTACTCCCCCCATTTCCACAAACAACTGGAAACTATGTTCGTGACAATGTGAGCGACAATTGGCACTAACAAATTTCCTGTTAGTAAGGCGCTAAACCCCAGCAACAATCCCACAGTTGTCGCCCAAACTACATAAGGCCACTGTTTTTTGCCGCTAAGGTGCATAACGCCAAAGCAAAAACTAGATAAAACGACACCAACGGAGTTAAATCCTAAAGCAGGCAGCATCACGCCCCGAAACAGCAATTCTTCGCTCAATCCCGGCAGCAGCCCCAGCCATATTAAGTCTGGCCACAACAGGGGTTTAAGTACCAACGCCAAATAATAATCTGCGCTATGCCGATAACCAGGCCAAATGCGATAGACAACAGAACTGGCGGCGGTGACTCCTAGCCCTAAGCCCACCCCTAAGAGTAGCTCCATCGCTGTCCAGCGCAAGGGTACGAGGGATATGGAACCAAATTGCATCCACAGCCTGGCGACTACCAGCAAGACCACCGCTGTCACGCCCATCGCAATCAAAACTTGGGTGCGCGTTAAAGGATCGATTTCGGGATTTTCAGGGAACTGTTTGGCCACTGGTTTAAGATAAGCAATGCAAGGACGAGATAGCTGGAGTAAGAGCCGTTGGGTTAATACCTGCTTGATGGGCTACTAAGACGCCCAATGCCTCTAAATAAGAGTTTACCCGCAATGCTTTGATCCCTAACTGTTCAGGAGGAACTTGCATCTGGGTTTGATTTTCCTCGACTGCGATAATCTGCACCTGTTTCTGGCTCAAGCTGAGTATTGCACTACCGCCGCAGGCTGTTGCTGGTACAACGACTGCATCGACTTGAGAAGCCCATACATCGTCTGGCTGACTTTTAGCTGATTGCGCGGTTAGAAATTGTGGTGCGCGGCTGAGTCCTACCAAAACGCAGGGTAAGAAGGTATAGCCCAATTCTTCAGCAGCAGAACGGGGAGATAAATTTCGGTCGATGGGGAGGGGAGATAGTGCGGGTGCGTGGGCGCAGGGAATTTGGAATGTCCGCACGATCAGATGACTTATTACGGCTTCTGCACCTGCAACAGGGTCTACACCTTGTCCTTGGCGATAATTTTCTAGGGCGATCGCGTCTGTTTCTTCGGGGAAACGCGCAACAACTGCGATCGCTTCAGCCCTAGCTTTTTTAATTAGCACATCTGCTGCTCGTAGCAAGCTATCGGGATTTTTAATAGTCCCCCAGCTAGCTCCTGATGCTGCTGTTTGCAATTCCACGAGCAACGGGGCATCTGTTATTACATAGTCGGTTAGATTCAGCCCCAGTGTGGCTCTTGTGGCATCAGCTGCCTGGATGTGCCGTAACCGCAGTTCTGGTTCAATGCCCGCATCGAGAATTAAACCGACGCGGTTTTGATGTACCGGGCGCAGTCCCCAACACGATGCAGCAAATTTGTCAAGTCCGTAGCCTTCAACATAGAAAGCATTGGGCAAATTCCAGTAGAGTTGGGCACCGTTGAGGACGTTGGGGTGGGTAATGAGGCGATCGCATATTTGGGCGATCGCTCTGGCGACAGGCAAGGCATCCCCAGCATAACCACCTATAGACGCCCCAACCCCAGTAGGAACAATCAAGACAACCGTGTAAGGACGCTGATTCACGCCGATGCTGTTGCGTCAGATTCTACTGTGACGACTGCTTCAACAGAAACTTTCTGCTGTTTTGCATCAACGCTTGTAATAGCCCAGCGTAGAGGTTCCCCGCGTTTTTCCAACTCTGCTTCAATTGCTTGATTAAGCTCAAGCGGCGATTCTTGGAGGTCAATTTCTGCGGTTATGAAGTGGGTTGTCATAATTTCTTGCTATTTCTTCTGAAACTGACCAAATTGTAGCTCGTACAGTTCGTCTTCTTTCTCACTTTCAATTTTCAAGTTGGAGCGAGGATAAGCGACGCAGAGCAACGCATAGCCTTGTGCCTGAAGTTCTGGACTAACGCCCATGCCATCGCCTTGATCGACAGATCCTTCTAGGATTTTAGCCGCACAGGTAGTACAGACACCAGCATTACAGGAACTTGGTAGTTCTAACCCAACTGCACCAGCAGCTTGAAGAATTTGTTTATCTTCTGGCACTTCTATAGTGTGGGTGGTGCCTTGGTGATGAATTTCAACGGTGTAAGTCTTGGACATAGAGAGGTGGCTTAGGTACACTTCCCCAGCGCGAATGCTTATAACAATTTCGGCGGGGCGGACGAGATTCCATATTACATCAGTTGGGCTTTAATACAGCGCTAACATTTACTTGCCATTTGTTATTAGCGATTAGCGATTTTCCTCAAATAAATGCAAAAAAAATGCTGGAGCGATCGCTCCAGCATTTTGAATTCTCTCTACTGTTTGGAATTTTAATAAGTTTGGCTTCTATTCATTTTGAAAGAAGCCAAACACTAGGTCATAATGAGTTTCTTCTATATTTGCCAGTGAGCTTTTCTTCCCCACTTGAATATAAGCCTAACAGGGCTAAAAAAACTTTGCTTCCGTGAAACCACCGACGTTTCAATTCACAAAAAAAGGCATCCGTGCGATCGCGGACGGCTTCACCCACTAAAGTAGGCTGGGGGTTAAGTTGCAGGATTTGAGGGGCCAGATCGCCGCTGTCTGGCTTTGCTGTAATCACCTTACTGATAGTGCCTAGCAAGTAGGGTCGGCAGTGCCCACCTCCTAACCTCGCTTTTACGCAAAATCTACGTCCCAGTTTATGAGCATCCTAAAATTTGGCTAATAGCATATATTAAGGCTGGAGCTGCAATTGTTGAAGAAGCAGCAGTATCAGCCTCACCAGTCAATGTCCCCATAGTTGCTACTGTTTCCGTAATTTCAGCTCGGGAAGTAATTAGTCCTACTATAGCGTTTCTCAAGTGGGTGAGGAACAATAGCAGCAATGAGTAAACCAGTTGTACATATCTAGCTCGTCAATTTGCTCGAAGGCAGTTGAAATGGCCTCCGCCAGCGATTG